>NZ_AP025699.1 GCF_023167465.1 Methanothermobacter tenebrarum
TCTTCTCTCCCCTCCCCCCGGGCCCCCCTCCCCTCTCTTTTTTTCCCCTTATTTTTTTCATCCCTATTTTTAGGGGGGGTTTCTTTGTGTGCGAGAAAAATTTTATAGGGTGAAGACAAATATTATTCCTGGGGGGAGGGGATCCGCTTTTTTTGCGTCACCTCCGCGAAGCGATGCAAAAGCCCCCCCCTCTCCCCATATTTTTTCCAGGAGGGAGAGTCTTTTTCTTTTATAAGGTGTCTTATGTAACAAAGTATATATATGATATGTTACATAAGATATTGTAGGGAACATGGGCATTTGCCCCTGGCGGAGGTGACCCCTCATGGAAAAAATGGAAAATAGAAACCTTGTGAAGGCGCTTCTTGAAGTGCAAAAAGAAATAAAAAACCCCAAAAACACGGAAATAAACCCCTACTACCGAAGCAAATACGCCCCACTACCAGACATCCTGAACCTTATACGGCCACTCTTAGCAAAAAATGGGCTTGTACTTTACCAGGATGTTGGATCCACACCCGAGGGCGTTGTATGCGTGCGGACACACCTCATACATGAAAGCGGCGAATCATTGAAGACAAGCCCATTATACATGAAAGTAGAAGGGAAAGGGAAAGGTTCACCACAATCAGTTGGATCAGCGATCACCTACGCCCGAAGATACCAGATCTTGGCCCTTCTTGGGATTGCAAGCGAAGACGATGACGCCAACCTCGCATCTAGGCCACGACCAACAGCAACACCAAAACCCACCAGGTGAGTAGGGGATGGTTATTAAAACCTTTAAGGACATTGTGGACAGGCAGAAAAGCATAGAAAAACTTGAAGAGATGAGAGAGTACATTGAAAAGAGGATCCAGGTGTTACAGGAGCAAATAGAAAAGGAGAAGGAGCAGTTCCCAGGATCGAAGGCGGGCCGGGAAGTGCTAAAGATTAGACCGGCAGGGAAAATCACTTACCAGCTCGAAAAGGTGAATTGTGGAAAACCCAACTGTGAAAAATGTCCACACGGTCCCTACTGGTATGGCTATAGGAGAGTAAACGGCAAACTTGTAAGTTTTTACGTTGGTAAGGAACTCCCCAAGGATGAAACAAAATGAGGGGTGGCATGATCTTTGTCTTATGTAACACATGTGTGGATATTGACTGTTACATAAGAAATCTTGAACCACTATATCCTGACCACTCCTTCATGGATACTTCTAAACTGAATGAACTGCCCCCCTTGATGATTTACTAAACATTGAAAAAACCATTATACCCGCCCACCCACCCCATATGATTAGCCACACCCTTACGGGTGCGGTTTTATTTTTTTTCCATACTCCCCCCAATTTTTGAAACAAGCCATAGGGGCGGCCTCGCTTACGCTCGGCCGCCCGAAAAAACAAGGACAAAAGGGGCAATATCCCTGACAAGAGAAAAAGATTAAAATATAATAGTGTGATATTTTTTAGTTGAGGGGGTTTTTCCCAAGTGAGAAAAAAATTATCTCACCTACCTTTCTCCCCAAAGAATGGGAAAAATCCCCTTACCCTAATTTTATTCACTTTTTTCTCGAAGTTCTTCCTTCAAAAGGATCTTGTTAAGTCTTTTTTTCTTTTGAACAATCATATTCCTAATCACGTTTTTCACTGCAACATTCTTCACATTCTTTAAATCCTCTTCAAGCTCAGCTATTTCCCTCTTCAGAACTTCTACCTTGTACACGATTTCACCTCCTGCTTGAAAGGTACCTTAGGAGAGGGGGCTTTCGCCCCCCTCCTATAACCTCGCCCCCGAATGCGCGACCTTCGCTTCGCTTCGGTCGCGGGGGGCGCGCCTCCGCTTTCGCTCCGGCGCAAAAAACAACAACAAATGGATAGGAGCGATCACGTGAAACATGGGCATCCCCCGAAAAAATAATTTGTTAGGGGGCATATAGACCCCTTAATTTTTTTTAGAACTCATGTACATCTGTAATTTCTATCCTGCGATTTTCATCTATTCTAAATTCAGCTTCGGCCTCCCCATCTTCAAGGATAGCTGTCCCCCATAGATACCCATCTAATGGAACGGGGAAGATTTCTATGCGTTCAACTTCTTCCTTTAGGATTCTTCCGATTTTTTCTCTAACTTTTTCTTCTATATTTTTCATGTTACACTCATCTCCAAAGAAAAGAAGATTAGAGGAGTTCATCTAAACTCCTCATAGCCTGCTCAACATATCCAAGCTTTTGATAGACGCTTTCATCACTATCGAGCATTTCATGAATGCCCTCTATTATCTCTTCTATTCTCTTTATTTTTTCTTTCACCTGTCCCCTCAGATATGGTTCCTCTATCATGTGGACGATTTCTTTCATTTTATCTCACCTACCTTTCTCCCTTTCTCCATGGGGGGTGGCCCCCTGTATAGTATATATGCCACAAGGGGTATATAAGGGTTACCCCTACCATTACATACTCTATAGGTTCTCATATATATACTTTACGCCCCCAGAACTTCGTTATGCCTAAATAGTGAAGAAATACACTGCCTTAAAGAGCAATACAAGCCTTGAACAGCCCATTTCACATGGGTATAAGAATCCCCCTAGCATTTTTGGCTGGAAGAAAATCAAGAACTCCAAAAATTACAGGATAATATCAAAGAAAAAATGATACGAATGGTGAAAAAGGGAAGATAACCCCCATACTCCACATCTTTCTCTCTTTTTGTGATAATTCTCATTAACACAACAATAAAATACAAATACTCCTTTTTTCATAATTACCCAACAACCAAAAACTAGAGGGGGTGAGAAAATGGGGGAAAGGCGGCGTTCATTCTAGCGGCAGTAATGCTAAGTGTAGTCGTGGCGGATGCTTGGCCCCTTCCTATTCAGTATATGACAACGGAGAAATCAAATTTGAATACCCGGTCAAATTCGAAGTAAAAGAGAACAACACGAAATATGCTGACGGCGACGTGTTACTACTCAGAGCAGAGATTCCAGAAGACGATTACTATTCAGAGAACATCGAAGTTTTTAAATGGCATAACAGGAGCCTTGATGAAAGACTCCAAGAATTCAGCGACAACCCTTTTTTAACGCCGTTGTGGAGAGGCGAGATACAGGGAAGGCCAGCGGCACTGGATCTGTTAGTTTCGATCGGAGGCTGCCCGGTATATCATTTGAATATCCAGGGCCAGAATGATGTCTATGAAATCACCTACACTATTACAACCTCAAATTATCCAACAAGAAAAATCACCCTTGGGAATGAGACGTTTGAGATTCCAGAGAACTTCGCCCATATCATTGAAACTTTAAAGTTCCATTGATTTTTTTGGTTGTCGTGGCGAGAGGGGGGACTTTCAATACCTTCAAAAAAACTTTAGATGGGGGGCTCTCTTTTTGTGAATTTCTGAAGGCTATAAAAAAATTTCAATCCCATTTTGGTCTGATTTTAACTGGGTGGATTTTTTTCTCTATTTGGACTGGATCATTTTATGGTTTCTTCTCTCAGAATTATAAATCTGTTGATCCCCAATAATGTCCCCTATTTATATTGACAGACGACTCCCCTGTAAGATCCTATAATTAAAAATAAATGCCTAGAATAATTCAAAATCCTTTTACATTGTCATACACTGGATAGGGGTCTGTGGCACCCCTGTAGGTGGGTGATGTGCGTTATTGTTGTGCTATTGTTGGTTATCACAAAAAAGGGAAGGTGTGGGTGGTTATTTCTTCACTTTCAATGACTCTATGATTTGCTTAGCAACATCATCGGAGAGTAGGTCACATGATACTACGAATGGTCTGCCATCTTTTTCGAAAACATAGAAATGTAAACGAGGTTCATCTGAGTAGTACTCAACATAATGCACATCTCCTATATCCCCTTCATCTGATATACCAAGACAATCTACAGAAACATCACTTTCAACATCCTCCAGTGAAACATTACCCCCAAAAACTGCAAGTGAAGCAACTTGTTCACCTTCTTGGTTCTTAAGCAGAACAAACTCACAAGGAGATCCAGTAGGATCTGTTTGATGGTTTGATATATTCCAATCCTTGGGGTATTCAAATGTCACATATTTTCCAGAGAATGTGGTGGTTTCTTGGCCGATACACCCGGAAACAGCCACTACAAGGCCTGCCAGGACACATATCGTCATAATTGCTTTTTTCATGTGCATATTTAAAACCTCTTGCAATTATTATTTTACCTGCACCAATCTACTCTCTCCAATCAAATCACACTATACCTATATAATATCAGCATATACGTTGTGTTAATATGTGTTATCACAACATCATTTCAATCCCATCTTTTGGTCTGATTTTACATGCTTTGGTTGACTTCGTTATGCAAGAATATAACGAAATAACAGATACATTTCGGATAAAATCATATATACAAAAGAATGATACTAATCAACAGGGGGCCCTATAAGGAGATTCGAACCCTCCGAACGAGACCTAGCCATAACTCGTTTTCAGGGCCCCCACTACTATTTTTCTCATCACACAAAACCCCTCAAAGCCACATAATCCACCGCCACAAGGAAAACATAACCCCCTTGGGCCGCCCCTCCCACCCAACCCCATGATTAGCCGCGCCGGAGCGAAAGCGAAGGCGCGGGATTTTTTAAGATTCCATTTATCTTATGTAACAGGAATATTGGCTTGGAACACAAAATGTTACATAAGATTTTTGAGATTGGCTTATAACTCCACCCCCCGGATTCATACAGTCTGTGGGATGATGTTATGAAATAAGGAAGAAAACACTATGGGTGAAAAAAATATTATATATATTGGTGAAACCCTGAAAATACCACCAATTAAAACTAAAAAAAGTCGCTTATTTTTTCATTTCATGGCCTAAAAGCGGGAAGTGTCCTAAAAGACCGAAAAATCACCATAAGATTACCCGTTCTGCAAGCTCAAATAACTTTTTTCATGGCCGGTGTCAAGGGGTGTCAAAACCATTGTCACCATAAGACCACCCCCACGAAAGTAATATTTTGTAATACTAATTCTTGAAATCGTAAGATTTTAATATAAAATCACAAAATAATATTATCAATTTTAAATCGCGGAGGTGAAAAGAATTAAAAAGAAAATACTTTTGCACCTACGGGATGGTGAACACATTGCAATCCGATACAAAAACATAAAAGAATATATGGATCTGGAAACAGGCCACGAGAAAATATTTTTAGAACATATCAATCCCGCGAAGGAAATAGCATCAGAGATACTCTCAAAATTGACTAAAACGACAAGAAACACAATATATAAAAAATACACAACAAATGAAATTGTACAAGAAATTAAAAAGAAAACAAAGAACAGAATGATACTAATTATTTTTAACGACTTGCAGCAAATGTCCAAAAGCACAATGCGAATCTTTCTTGACATCCTAGACAACATACAGATCTTCTGTAGCATACGAGGAAAAACGGAAAAATATCATATGAAAATATTGGAAAAAATGATGATCCTCAGCAGCCCAGAAGACGAAATCATCGACATCAAAATCCCAATCGTGATATTCGCCGGTACACTTGCTTTTCTCACATACCTGAAAATAGCAATGGGCCTACAAGGACTTGTAGCATACATTATACTCGCATCAGTATGGTTCGGGACAATAATCGCCAGAACATTACTGTGGATCGCAAAATAAGGAGAGTAATGACATTGGACATAACCGATCTCTTTCTACTACATGTCACACTCATGATAGTCATAGGGACGGTATGGTACACCTTCTGGTTTTATGCAGCAACATACAAGAATTGATGCTTGAAAGGTACCTCCGCGCCCTCGCCTTCGGCTCGGCCGCGGGAAAGGGATGAGATAAGATGAAATGGTACACACACGCAATCTTTGCAATAGTAATAGGAGCAGACATAGGATTTCTACTCGGGGCAGAACTGACAATACGATTCTTCATCATAACAATCATCGCAAGCCTCATCATCGACTTCGCAGAAAAAGCGATCTTCAACGAACACAAAAGACAACTACACAACATATTTACCATAATACCTTGTATTCTGGCCTACTTGTTCTTTGATATGACAATCGGCGCGGCCTTAACTGCAGGAATACTTTCACACATCATCCTGGATTGCATAACACCAACAGGATGCCCACTATTCTGGCCAATAAATAAGAAAAAGTACGACGTAAAATGGAAGTACAGTGACAACAAGGCACGGGAAAAAAGGATTCTTGCAACGGTCTCATTGCTCGCGTTATTAACGGTTCTGATTCTTTTGCCACAGGGCCCATTCATGTCCGCTATCAGCGCCTGGACAGGTAACAAGAATGAAACTAATTCAACAAACTCTACACACTTAGATCTTCGCATAAACCTTAACGATCCTACAAAAGACATGTGGATCTATCCATTACCCAACGGGAGCATATTTATCGACATCGTAGACGAAGGGCAAGGATATATGACCAATTATTATTACTCCTACCCAAGATCCTATCCCAGATATTACCCTATTTATCGCGAACCTTCCATACCCAAGAATACGTCACCCCAAGAAGAGGAGGAAGAGGAGGGATAAGGGGTGGTAAAAAGGAGAGTAGAAATCAAAAAAATACATGAAATGATAAAAAAACTCGAAAGAACATACAACAAAAACAAAATCTACACACAAAAAACATACATAGACGCGCGAACAGCCTGCAAACTCGAGATCATAAGTTACTTAGAATCTAGATCAAAAAGTGAGATAGCACGAAAAGCAATACAATTATTCATAGAAGCATATGAATCCAAAAACGGCAACCTGCTAAACAAGATGAAACATCAATAGTGCACCCTCACCCGCCCACCCATACGATTAGCTGCGGCCTCGCCTCCGGCTCGGCCGCGGAATTTTATTTCTGAATAATTGAACGCTTTTTTCAGTATCTGAGCCGTTTTTGGGCCCAAAAATATCATAATACTATATCAGTAGAATATATTAACATAGAATTGTGGAGGTGAAAAATTGAGGATAAAAAATGCATTAATCACATTAATGCTATTGGCCATACTCGGCGCGAGCATCAGCGTAGGGACGGTAGTAGCACAAGAAAATAACGATGAAGAGATAATCATCGACGAAAGTGAAGATCTCAACGAGGATGTGGAAAACGATGAAGGACTCGAAGAAGACTTGACAAATTTTGAACCAGCCATCGACACCGAAAGCGAAGGCCAGGAAGCGGCTGCAGGAACCGTGCCAATGCAACCCACAGGGGCCCCACTACTACCTGTGATCCTATCAGTGACCTTAATAGCAACTGGTTTGCTGGCAAGTGTAAGGTACAAGTTTTGATGTCTTACTCTTTTTTTCTATTATTTCTTTATAATAATATTGAATTCTCTTTTGTTGACATAGGTTTTATTTCATTGTTCTTTCCAAAATCTGAGCCATTTTCGGGCCTAAAATCATATAATACTAATTTTATAAAATATATTATCGCAGAAAAAAATGTTAAGTGGGGTGATACACCTTGAGAAAATATCTGTTTGTGCCGTTGCTGCTGCTAGGGCTCATGTTTGTCATGGCAGACTCAGCCTCAGCAGCTGACGGCTACTTCTACGAAGTAAACCAAAACCAGACAACTGCCAAGGTTGGCGACCACGTACAAATAGAGGTAGTAGTAGACACCATCCCATCAGATCAGGGCTATAGCCTGGACAACGTAACAGTACAGGCCTACATCACGCCACGACTCAAAGTAGAAAATGTAAGCACCACATATGGAACATATGAGAACGGCACATGGTACCTCGGAGACGGATACTACGGAACCGCAACCGCAACATTCTACTGCCTCGTGAACGGAACAGGAACACTCACAGGACAATTCTACCTCAGAGCCAACAACGACGAAAACTGGGATAACAACTATGCCAGGATAGACATTGATGTGCCATTCACAGACCTAAAAGCCACAGCAAGAGCACCCACCAGACTATCACCCGGACAAACTTTCAACTATACTGTCACAATCGTGAATATGGGTGTGGAAAACGCAACTAACACACAAATGCAAATAAACCTACCCTCTACAGTGGAATACCAATCCTACACAGCCGATAAGGGAACATTCGACCCACAGACGGGGATTTGGACAATTGGCACGCTAGCATACGACAACGACGACAATGAAAACGATGATCCACTCGGTGAAAACGCAACACTAACATTAACCCTAAAAGTTAAACCAGACGCCGCAGCAGGACAATACAACATCACAACACTTACAACCTGCGACTTGAGCTTGCTAAGTGTATTCCAAGCCAGCCCAACGAGAGCACTCACTGTATTAGACACCAACAGAGTACAGTTACTGATATCCAATCCAACCGGTGTAAGACAAAGACATGTGATCTACCTGACGATAATAGATGGTTCAACAACAATAAAACGAAGCTACAACTTCTATCTAGGAGCAGGAGGAACCAGGACGATAACACTCGGTAACTTGCACAGGGGAGCGCAGATCAAAATCACACAATACACATACAACGCCGAACGCACCAGCAAGACAATACAATACAAACAGAAAATCACAAGTAACGCACACCAAAACGAAAAAATTACCACAGTACAGAATGTGAGAGGCAGGCAACGACAAGCAATAAAAAGAATCACAAGAGCCACAATCAACAACCAATTCCAAATAATCTACACATAGACAGTGTACCCGCCCACCCACCCCATATTAGCCGCGCCCCGTAAGGGACGCGGGGATTTTATTATTCTTTCCAACCAAGGGAGGTTAAAAAAAATGGGAGGTTCTTCCATGACTGATATTGAAAATTTCAAGAAGGTAACAAAAATCACAGAAATTAGAAATGAACTCAAGGAATATGATTTCGAAATGAGATTGTTGCAGGATGCTGAATTGCATCTTGCAATTGCAGGCGACGGCGAAGCACTATACCTACTCCTAATACTACTACCCTACCAGGACAAATTCAAAATACTCAAGAGGCACATTTGGAAGTTCAAAACACTTGCCTACAAGTTCAATGCAAAAACATACCTCGTAACATATAATGTGATCGCGGCATTTTATCCATTACATGCGCTTGAAGACGCCGGGAAATATTTTGTTTTGGACACGGAAAAAGCAAAGGGCATGATGTTTTCATTTGATACGATAGTTTCTGAACAGTTAGAAGAGAGACTCGCAGTTTAAATTTTTATTTTTTTAATTTTGAGATTATTTTGTCGATATCTTTTAATGTTTTTGTGTCAATACTTCCTTTCCTAGTTTTGATGTAGTTGACTAATTCAACTGGCATTAAGACAACATATCCTTTTGGTTCTTTGTGTATTTTTGCGTTTTTGTTTACCATGACGACTATGGCTTCTATCCATATTCTTTTTCTTATCCCCTTTGATCGTAGGAATTCTTTAAATTTCAAAACGCTGGTTTTGATTTGCTTGCCAGGGCTATGGAAAATTATTTTATTGCCATTTTTGGTTTTTTTGTACCATGTTTCTCCTTCTATTATGTATTGGCCGGTGTAGTTCTTTGTTTCTATTACAAAAATATTATTTTTTCCAATTACGAGATGGTCAATATTACCTCCATAATTGGAGAATTTCAGGTCATCATATCTTTTGTATTCGTCATCTGGTAGGAAAGATAGAATCTTTGAAATTACCTTTTCGCCTTCAACTCCTTTTTTCCAACTATAACCTTCCTTTCTGGCGACGAGAATTATAATGATCCCTGAGATAATCATGGAAATAGATATATGAGCTTCACTAGGTGTTAGGAGTACTATGACTACTCCCAGCATGATTAAAATTCCTCCTAACCCATACATTATTTCATATAGTATGCTCATGTGTTGTGTATAGCCCATCCCAATTATCCCCCCATGTATAGTATCTAAATCTGCACTTAGATTACAAATAAAATCTTAAAGCCTTCTAAAATTAAAAAATTTTGAATCAAAACTTTCTACAATATAATATTGTATCATGCCAATAGACCACAATAGATTCTACAATATACTATTGTAAAATACCAATAGAATACAGCGAATATTCGTAGTCTACAATAGATTATCGTAGCAACGAAAATATTCTACAATATACTACAATATACTACTACAATATTATATTGTAGAATCTACAATAGAATACAATATGAAATTTTTAGAGTCTACCCTCAAGTGTTATGAGCGCAGGTACAAGCACAAAAAAAGAGAATACAAAACAATACAATACACAATCAACCTAAAAAAAGACAAAGTAGAATCACAAGGCTTCAAATGCAACCAAGAAATATACATAATCCCCAAACCAGAATTCCAAGAACTAATAGAAACCTACCAAAAATACGAAAAAATACTAGAAGAAAACAGAAAACTAACAAAACAACTAGATCAGGTGCAGGTCGATTATGATAAATTGAAAAATGAGCACAGGCACTTACAAGAAGTGTACAAGAAGAGAGAAAAACAAATCAGCCACCTGGAAAACGAAGTAAAAAGACTACAAAACCGTGGCATAATCCAAATCATCCTAGAAAAGTTAACTAAAAGAAAGGCGATAGAAACATCCAAAGAAGAATAGAGATGGTTATTTGAATGGTTCTGGTGTTAAGTTAAGGCTGTCAATGATTTTCATGGCTGATTCGAGGTTTTCAGCGACTTTTAGGACTTCTTCAACGGACCAGAACGTTAAATCACGTCTGAATTCTTCGGGTAGCCCCTTAGACTCTCTTTCTATCCTTTTTAATTGTTCTTCGTCTGATATTGCGATAACTTTCTGTACTGTGGGGTTGCTCTTGGACTTTTGCAAATTCATTAATAGGCTGTCGATGGATCCCTTCTTGTGGATTTCGAAAACATAGTTTACGATTCCAAGGTTTCCGATCCTGGCACTCCAGACCACATCCACCCTTGCACCATGGGCAACCTGAACCTCTGTATTAGCCTCAAAACCCAACATTAAACCTATATCCCTTGTCAAATCCCGTATTTCATCATGGTCGAAAGCAAAGACTCGCCGGTGGCCCCTAACATTCTGAATTGTCAAATCATCGAAATCTTCAATGCTCGATGTATCGGGTTCTTGCTCCATTTGACTTAATTCAAAGAAAAAGACATGTGCAAAAAACAAACCTATTTTTTCTCCTTCTGGTTCATCTAGTTGTTTATGGATGGATTTTACTAGTTCGTTATAAATTTTATATTCTTTTGGTGAAAGCGCGTACTTACTTGTATCTACCATGTCTATGCCTAGGATGTCGAGGGCTTCCCTGGCTCTGCGGTTCCATAAAGCACACTCATGAGGTTGAAGGTATGCTAAAATCTCTGTTATAGTGGCTGGTCCCAGGCCTTTAATCATCCCAAGAACTTTTCCATACCTTTTATGTGGAGACATGGAAGTGTCTGTCAATATCTTAAAGGCTTCTCTGACCTTTTCCATCCCATTATCTGCTATGATTTCTTGAGCGCGATAATGTATGTTTCCCCGGAATCTTCTAAAGGCCCATGTATTTGATAGTATTTCCTCAAAGTCAATCTCTGAAAGACCATCTACCTTTTCACGGAACTTCTTCTGGAAATAGGATATACGGTACAAAATATCCTTCTCATCCTCTTCAAACTCTCCACTTTCTCTGTAACTTGGATAAAGCTTTTCAAAATACTCTTTCACTTTCTTTTTTTGTTTATCGTTTAATTCAGCTTTCATGCAAACTCTCCCCAGCTTTTAGGCTGTCTTACATAATCTTTATGTATTTGGTGGGTAGAATATATGTCTTTATGACATCCCTCAGGTTTTATGGTGGGGTGGATGAAATCGGCGGCAACAAAATACTAGTCAAAGACAAAAACAGTATATTCCTAGATTTTGGGATGAGCTTTTCACAAGCCAACAAGTTCCTTTCAGCATTCCTACAACCACGCAAATGTAACGGGATCCTGGACTTTGTCGAATTAGGCCTACTACCCTGGATAAAAGGTATTTACCGTGAAGATTATTTGAGGCATTGTGGACTACCATGTGAAGATAGGCCAGCCATTGATGGTGTGATTTTAAGCCATTCACATATGGACCATTCAGCATACATAAACCATCTAAGGGATGATATACCAACCTATACTACCTTGGAATCATATATAATCTTAGAGGCTTTGGATGAGACCAGTAGAACATCATTCACAGATTTAGTAAGCCTAAAGAGAACATTCCATTTCATCCCAAAGGCACGTGGCGATGGATTCAAAAGGTTACAAGGAAGAGAAGCTCAAATAGAAAGGGATATGAGGATAATAAGACCTTATAGGTTGTTCGAGATAGGTGAAGTTGCTGCGATGTTTGCACCTGTTGATCATTCATTGCCAGGGGCTTCAGCCCAAATAATAGAAACCAGCGAAGAAACCATAGTATATACTGGTGATTTGCGATTCCATGGTAGAAGAGGAAAAGACACCAAAAAATTCGTGAAAAAGGCCAAGAAGGTCAGTCCCACAACCATGATCTGTGAAGGCACGAGAATAGACCAGAATGAAAACATAACAGAAGCTGACATAGAAAAAAGGGCCACAAAAATCATATCAGATTCCAAGGACCTTGTGGTTGTGGATTATCCTATAAGAGACCTTGACAGACTACTAACATTCTATAATGTGGCAAAAAACACAGACAGAACACTCACAGTAAACTTGAAACAAGCCTATATTCTCAACCAACTCCAAACAGGAGACTATCCAAGCCTAGATGATGTTGCCATCTATGTGCCAAGGAAGAATTGGGGACTCATAGGAGACTCATATGCATGCTTCGATGGAAAATGGCTACCAGCATCAGAGATAGAAAAACTGGACCCATACTACATAGAAAGAGACTATGAGCGTTGGGAGCGAAAATTCCTAAAACTAGAAAACACCATAACCTATAAGGATCTTAGAGAAGAGCCCAACCAATACATTTTCAGGTGCGACTTCTTCGAACTCAAGGAACTAATTGACATCAAACCTGAAAAGGGAATCTATATAAGGTCCATGACAGAGCCATTCGATGAAGAAATGCTAATAGACTACAAGAAGGTGAAAAATTGGCTCAAACACTTCAACTTAACCCTAATCAAAGGGATGCACGCATCAGGCCATGCCTCAGGCCCAGAAATAATAGAAATGATAAGAGAGATAGAACCAGAAAAACTTCACCCTATACACACAGAAAAGAAAGAAAACTTCAAAGTATTAAAAGACGACAAAATAAAAATCATAAACCCCACAAAAGAAACCTTATTTAAATGAAGCAAATGTGGATCCCTCAATAAAATACAGGAAAGACATTCAACTACAAAAAAGAATAGGGTATTAATGAAAAAGAAAGCAATAAATTAATCTTTTGTAGGGGCTTTATCTTTTTCTGATTGTGGTTCATATAACCAAAAGTTAACAGGCTTTTCTGGATCATGTGTTTTCAATCCTCCTCGACTACTTTTCAAACTAACTCCCAACTTATTTTCTTTGCATTTTTTATAAAAATCAATTATAAGTTCACAACGATGACGGTCTACCCCACTAAGTTTTGTTTTCTTTTCGTGTTGATGTTTCGTTTTTTCTTTTTCTTTTAATTTTTCTTTTACCTTTTCAGATTTTTCCCAAGAATAACGTACCATTCCAACAAATAAGTCTGCAACATTGATTAAAGGATAATCGGAAGGTGTTGATTCTTGGATATCAACAACATGAAACTTAGGTTTTAATCCATAAAGCGTGGAACTTAACTCTTTTCCTTTTGAATTTAAAATTTCTTTTAATCGTTCCCAGTCAACTCGATTATTCCTGTCTGGACGAAGTTTCCAACAACTTCCTATGGGCCACCTTTTGCCCATTACATTATTAAAAAGATGGTAATACATTCTTCGTAGATTTTCGTCATCGTCCCGTTGTTGAATATTATGACGACTATCTGTTTTATCCCAAATTAAAATATCAACTCTTAATTTACCTTTTAGGGCCATTTGAATGATATATTCCATTATTTCGAGCGCGAGAACTTGTTTATCATGACCCTTAATTTCAGCCCATTTTATTTTAGATATATCACATATGTCCTTGATTTTTTTTTCAACAGGATTTAATTGATTAGATGGAAGGCTTATCATGCCCAAACCATCATATTTTGGCCCATATGATTCGTCTGAAAATGCATAATAACTAATTCCCATAATCGTGATCAGTCATGGGATAATTCACCCACTATCGCATCATAGACTTTTGGAAGCCATTCTTCGATTACATCCTCAGGCACCCCAAGAATTTCTAATAATCTCTTATCTAATTTGGTTCTTCCCCAAAATCTATCCTTGAACTGGTCTAATAATGAGGGGAATTCGCATCCTTTCAATTCATCATATAATCTGAGTAACTCGGCCTTTTGTTCTCTATCTAAAAGATTCACGTCGATTATGTCAAAAAGAACCAAATCTTTTTCTCTTATATCTATGTATCCTTCTGTGGTTTGTTCTCTTAATAAAACTAAACTGGTTATTCCCATGATTGAATTCAGGTATAGGGTGTTAATTTTGGCGGACTCTTTCTCTAATAGGATACACTTGAATGTGTCAGGTGCTATGATCCTTTTATTTGAAGAAAATGCGAAAAAATAAGTATTTTTAGAATTTGGCCTGAATCTTCGGGCAGTGACCATATATGTCCATTTGCCTTTTATTCTCTCTCTGACGATGTCATAGGTGAAGTTTTCTTTATCTTTGAATTTGGAGAGTTTTAGGACAGTTTTATAGTCTTTGAATTTGTCTGTGATTATGTAGTCTGCATTGTCTGGTATGTTAAATGTTTTGATGTCTGTTAGGGTTCTTAGGGCCGGTTTTAACTTTGATTTTCCAATTTTGAATATTCTATTTGGCCATTTTTTTATATAAAATCTCACAGACTCTCTATTGTCTTCTTCTAATATTAAGAATGCGCGTTTAATCCTATTCTCGCCAAAGGACGGGTTGTTTATGAATGCCATCTCAGAGAGGCCGGCAAAAGGAGGTTTGAAGCCTTCTCGAATTTCTGACTTTTTTAGGTTTCTTAGCAGGTGTCCTGCATGTTTTTTGATAATTGAAAGGAAGTTGCTTAGAATTTGGCCCGTTCGGGTGCTTGTAGGGCCAAATAAGGGCATTAGGTTGTTGATGTTCTCCCTAATCAACGCATACTCATAGTCGACAATATCCAACCTATTTTCAGAAACCAGAGATCCTTTTATATGTTTGACGATCTTTGCAGCGTCTTGTAAACTTAGGCTATGGATGTCTTCATTTAATATAACAAATCGAACCTTATCCTCCCTGGATGGCTTTTCTTTTCTTGCAACTAATAATATGTCCCTGAAATCCGCATCCTCTGAGAAGGCAATATTTTTTTCTGGTTTGATAATGTATTCGATTTTGTAATTTTCGATCAGATATTTCCTTATTTTTTCTGTGGCCTCTCCTCTGAATATGTTTATTGGTATAACAGCGCCTATGCGCCCACCAGGTTTGAGTAGGTAGTCTGCGAGGGCTATGAAGTAACCCCAAAGATTAACCTTGTGTCCACAGATCCCTCCAAGGGTGTCGTTATTTTTCAATTTTTCCAGCATATATCTTGGCATTTTCTCCCTATCACTGAAGGGGGGGTTCATTATTACGACATCAACAGGCTTCAGATGAAATTTCTCTCCTTTTCCTTCTGGGGATACTGTCCCCTTGCTTTCTTTTTGGTTGGAAGCTCCGAAAAGAGTTTGCTGTACAGTTACTGTATAAGGAGAGAATCTTATACCTCTGTCCTTAAATTCTCCCCTTCTTAATTTTTCAGCCAATTCTAGGGAATCTTGGGTCACAACTCTGACAACGTTAGTTTCCTGTTTTATGTTTTGGGCTGCTAAATTTATTGTAGTGATGTGGGCAGCAAATGGCATTATGTCGATCCCTGTAAGATCTTCTTCGAGGAATCTTCTATGTATTTTGTCGTGATCTTTGTAACCGTATAGCTGTTGATATAACTTTTGTTTTCTTTTATAGGCTGAAACTAGTAATGTGCCTGATCCACAGGCTGGATCTATAACTTTTTCATCCCAAGAATTCATAGTTAGGCCAGCTAATATTTCTGCTGCAATGGGATGTGTATAAAAGGCTGCTAGGATTTTTCTAACTTCTTGGGGGATTAAATCATGGAAGAATCTGCCTGCTAAATCATGAGTTATATGTTCTGCTCTTAACAATTTTATTGCTTCTATTAATTCATTTAGAGTGTCAATAACGGGTTTTTCGTTGGGAATGTGACCTAAAATATTAACATTGTAAATAGATTTGTAATTTATGCTTGTAATGTGATCAAAGTAACTTTGCAGTTCTTGGACGTTCTTTATTTTCTCCAATTCTGGCAATAATTTATTTTGTGCCTTTCTTTTAAAAATGTGGTAAAATAGAAGTTGATTAAACAAAAGGTAGGAGGCCAAAACTTTAACTTGTTTTTCTGCTTTTCTTTTGTCTTTTATTTCACCTATTGAAGAAAATAGATCTAACTTGTCTACAACCTCCGGAACTAATTGGTCTGTTTCTATTTGATAAATTATGTCGCCGAGGTCTTTAACATAGGTTTTTATTAAATTGACTACTGTATTGAAATCAACTTTTCTTTTCTTATTAATAATCTTGTCTTTTAGAGATTCAAATAGCCTGATTGGTTCTGTAACAAGGCTCTCAGTCCAATATTCTGTTAAAACCAAAGTATGAATTTCTTCTTCTAGTGCAATTCTCCTTACGATACTCTCATCAAGAATTACTTGATTTCTATAATTCTCGGGGTAAATGAGAATGATTATATTATTTTGTGTTCCCAATTTTTTAGCATAATCATGAGCTTGGGCAACAGCATTTAATCCAATTTCTGGCTTTCCTATTTTAACTTCAATTACAAAGGAAGTTTCATCATAAGTGAAAAGAATGTCAGGATGTTTTTTGCCAACTTTAGTTTCACCCACTGCCTCAAATCCAAGTTCATGTAAACAATCTATTATTGGAGAATAGAGGGTCCTTTCTTCTATCCTTGGAAGCTTCATGATATCCCACATAAAAGTTATACTGCTCCTATAATTTATATTTATAAGCGCTAAACATGTTAAATTGTTTGATTTAATTATAAAAAAAGAAAGGAGAGGAGATTTTGGAGGGAAAAAAGGGCGATTGTGATAGTGCATATTTTATCAGAAAGGGTTAAAATCAGGCCAAAATGGGATTGAAATACTTCACAATACTCGACCAAAACTACCATGGAAGAGCCCCCTAAATCGGTTACAAGCCTACAATGAACCACAAAAGTGAAAATATGGAGACCTCGATGGGTAAACTCTCAGAAGGGCTTGATTATAGCCCAAAACAAAAAGAAAGGAAAAAGGGGGCTTAAGATAGTGGTCTTTAACGATTATGTCACTGGATAACAAGCAGGAGCGTCCCTATCCTCCCATACATAGAACCAACGATCGTCAAAATATTCATAGTGGCCGCCGGGTGGTAAGCCATTGGGATAATGGGGGTCATTCACCTTAGGAGGTTTTCCACTTTTTATCAGGTCATAGACGCTCTCACTATCCCTGCCACCACTACTGTCATGGCTGGAACTCTTCGATGAACTCCCAGATGAGCCATTAACCGGGCCACTACCATTCACACCTTTGGTGCTCTGATTCTCAACGCTAGTATTATTCTTTGAAAGAAATGATATGGGCCCTTTGGTAGGAGGCTGATGGAGGCTGTAGCCGGCAAGGAAGGACACTCCAACGGCCACAACCAAAATGGTGGCCATTAGAATGGTATGGGCTAATTATTTTGCTGGTTTGTGGAACTTTAATGTTTGGAGCATGATGCCCATCTCCTTAGGAACTTTCACACTCTTACCAGAGAGTGTTATGACGGTCGTTTCCATGTCACCTCTGCCATCGACGTGGAAAAGCCATACATCATTGGATTCTTGAATGAGTAAATAGTAGTCTAATATGTCGATGAGAGGATCATAATCCTCTAACATTATCGCTGGTCTTCCCTGGATATTACCTTCCCATATGATATAGTCTTTATAATCAGTACCAGGCTCAAAGAGCATCCCTTCACACCAGCGCTCTATAGTAGTATTTTCGTGCCTCTCTACACCAATGTGTTCTTTAGAGCCATATTCTCTATGGGCGACAAATAGATCATCTTTTGCTGATATTACCTTCATGTCTTTGGGGTACTTGAATTCGAAGATGCCATTGTCATATTCCCCGTATTCTGGCCCTTTTGGCCATACCAGCACGCCTACTATAACAGCAAGTATGAGTATTCCCAAGGCCTTTGCCTTCCACCCTATACTCTCACCCCCCTATACCAATATTTTCACTCCCATAAATTTAAAAATTTGGCAAAACCTGACATTGTTTAACCAGCCAAAATACCGCAGATGACCTAAGCCCACAAGCATCTTATGTAACACCTATAAATGTCTATGTTACATAAGACATTGGCATGTAACTTTTGAACAGCCAAGGAAAAAACCATGCAGAGTAAGTTTTTCATAAATGGGATGTGTGAGTGTGTGGATTTCGTCTGTAAATGAAAATGTACCCTATCAAAATTAATACGTAGTGGATTGACACTCCTTCCTATGTCAATATTTACTAGTCGAAATATACACACGGATTTCGATTTGTAAACTGGGAATATCTCATCCATGAAAGATGGACCCACACACCAAATTGCGAATTGTAAACTGGGAATACACCCACATGTTAATACTCACCTGGGTGATTTTCCATAAAATTTGTGAGTTTGGATGACAGGTTTCGATTTGAAAGTGGATTTCGCAGACAAAGAACATGAAAAAAGGTTCCATGGTTCCAGACCAAATTTAGTTGAGTTGGAAGAGAAGATCCAGGATGTTGACACGCAGATAGACGAGCTCGTATATGGGCTTTATGGACTCACTGAAAAAGAGAGGAAGATCATTGAAGGGGCTTTGTTGTGATAAAACACAGATTATGGAAAAAAGAAAGAGAATTTATTCTTCCAAAAAGTAGACTAAAACGGATCGTCCAGAAAATGGATTTTTCCAAAGATAAGAATATTCGAATGTAGAATCCTCGCAAAGAGATTCATGGAAATAATAAGTGACAAAAAGAATTGGCAACGCGTATAAATCATCAGTAAATCTAAAAAAATTTTATATGATTCATACTTTTTGTATTTTTTTAATTTTCTTCTTTAAGAAGCCCAAGGTGGTGTAAGAATGGTTTTTTTGATCTTATTCAACCAATGTAAACTAAATGTCATATTTCTTTGTGTCTTTTTTTAATATAATCTAATATTAGGTACTTGTCTTCCCATCCAGGGTACAATTCTGGATTTTGACTAACTATTATTCTTTTCCGAAAAGGAGGAGATATCATTTTCGCTATTCTCATGGTCGATACCATTTCTTTTGTCTCTAATACCCTTTCTACCATTTCCTTTATTTCCTTTAATTTCTTGTCTGATATAGGCTTTGGTGAGTCTCTGATGTCTCTGATAATACTATTTATAATATTTCCTTTAATTTTTTTGTATGATATAGTTGGTTGAAATGACTCGGGTTTAGTCTGATCTAATGTTTCTTTTGTAGGTGGGTATTCTTCATATATTTTGATGTCACATGCTATGGTGTTGCCATTTTTAAAAATTCTGACACAATGAGAGTTCTCCCAACCACGAATATTAGAATAAGGCCATTGAAATAGTGTGCTCATTTCTATATCATGTTTAGATAAACCTTGGATTGATAATTTGCCATGAATCATATCAAGTAGAAATCTTCTTAATTTTTCTCCTGTTTCATCCTCTAAATATCGTTTACCTAACCAATAATAAGCCATTTCATAAGCTATCTTCACAAAGGCTAGTACAGGTTCAAGAAGATTTATTTTGTAGTTGTAATGAACTGTTGGTTGAAGCTCTTCTTTATATTCTATAGTAGAACTACTTTTGAGCTCTTCTTCAGGATTTTCTACACTCATGCGCTCTAACTTTTTTATAGCTATTTTAGAAACCCCTTCTTCGCCCTTTCTTGCGTCTACGGAAACATTTAGTTCAATGGATCCGTTTTTTCTCCTTTTGATCTGTATAGAGGGGAGAGAAACAGGAATATCTCCAGGCTTCCAAATGACTTTTCGGTTAGTGCCTGCAATTGTCCCTTCCCCAAAAGGATTTGGAACTGAACCCTTTTTACCTGAAATTTTATGTTGATACCTTTTCAATTCGATGAAAAAATTCTTTGCAAGGGGTGCATCTATTTTAGTACCTAATAGATGGTTGCATTTTTTACATACTGCTTCTTTTAAGACAAAACTTCCTCCAATAGACTCTGGAAAAACGTGTTCATCTGAAAACTCATTTTTAGGTAAATTTTTTTTACATATAATACATATCATTTTATCACATAGCGTTGCTAAGGGTTTAGAGAGTGTTATATTCCCCCGATCCGTTCAATTTCTTTAATTTCTAATACTTTCATGTTTAATATCCCGAAATCTCCCATATAAACATTATTACATATCCGCTACCAAAAATTTCATGGTGTTCTCAAAGTAAACTATATCCCTTTACGGTTAAACGCATGATTTGGGAGTGGATTTTGACTTGTAATGAGAATGTACAAATTGAGTCCAGGGACACACTAAATTTCGATTGTAACATAAAGGACACAAAGTTAATACTTATTATGTGGAATGTACACACGGATTTCGACTTGTAACATGGAACCATGTGGCCCTGCAAATTATATGCTCCTGGTAACATACACACGGATTTCGATTTGTAACGGGAATGTACCCCCACCCATATTAATACTTATCTGAGTAATTTTTCATAAAATGTGTGGGTTTGGATTACAGGTTTCGATTTGAATAGGGATTTCGCAGGCCTGTATATTATCTATCTTATGTAACAATATATGTATATATATGTATATATATATTACATAAGATATCTTCTACAAGCTTTAAACCAAAAAAATGATATTTATTTACATTCTTTTGATGTAAAATGAGCTTTGGTCTTTTTGTTTTGGTTTTTTCCTTGTAATTTTGTTTGTTTTTTGTCTTGTTTTAGAAGTTATTCAAATCGAAATTTTGCAAATGTTTTTACAAGTCGAAGTCTTATTTCGAATTCTTTTAGGGGTTGATTCTCGTTACAAGTCGAAATGCGTGTGTGATATTCCATACAACAATTCAAATCGAAACACATATAAGAACATGAAAAAATAATAAAAAAACAAGACCACACAGAGGTGGCAACATTGTTTGAAAAAAGGCCCCGAATCTTTAAAAACAGGGACATACTCAGCCCATTATTCGTCCCAGACACCCTACAAGACAGAAAAAAAGAAGTAGAAATTATAAGCCAATATCTTGGCTATATCCTCGATGGGGCCACACCCCCCAACATCCTGATAACAGGACCTCCAGGATCAGGTAAAACCGTCACAATAAAATACATCCTAAATGAACTCCAAAAACACACCGACGCCCCAATAAAATATGTGAAAGCAGACGGCACAGCATACCAAGTAGCTGCAAGCATTGCAGAGAGACGCGACCCCGGATTCCTAAACTTAATCAACAAAATACGAGAAAAAATACAAGGCAAAAAAGCAATAATCGTACTCGATGAAGTCGACAAAATGCTCGCAAAAGACAGCGACAGACTACTATACCACCTCTCAAGAGAACCCGACATTTGCACCATAACAATATCAAACAAACTGACAGTGATGAGCATGATCACAGACCCCAGGGTACTATCATCATTCCAACCTCGTAGGATAAACTTCCCACCATACAACGCAAACCAACTAACCGAAATATTAGAATACAGGGCAGAAAGAGCATTCTATGATAACGTACTAGAAGATAGCGTCATACCATTATGCGCCGCCATGGCGGCTCAACGCAACGGAGACGCAAGATACGCCCTCGAACTCCTAACATTCGCAGCTGACATAGCAATAAGAAACAAACAAAAAAAGATAACAGAAGAGCATGTAAGAGCCGCACAAGACGAAGTCGAAATCGAATTCATAAGAAATAGCATAGCCGAATTAAGAGAAAACCAAAAACTATTACTATACGCCACCCTAATATCAAAAGAAAAAACCCCAAGAAGAGTTTACAAGACATACAACAAACTTGCAAAACAATACGGAATCAACAGCCTCACACAAAGAAGACTATCACAACTACTACGTGAACTGGAACTTTACGGCCTTGTAGAAATCGAAGTCGTAGGCCGCGGCCGCGGCCGCGGCGTAAAATGGCTTGTGAGACCATCATCAACAATCGACGATGACGTAATGTTGGAGGCTATTCGCCGATCCTTATGATTTCCCCCTTTT